>NZ_JBFAGS010000003.1:0-9426 GCF_040653835.1 Micromonospora sp. NPDC050980
GTGGAACGCCATGCACCTCTCAAGTGCTCGCAGACAACCACCACGTTCCACCCGGCAGCGAGCGGGCTGGTGAGTGGAACGCCACGGCTGTCTCACGTCTACGCGGACAACAGCGGAGCACGAGCAGAGCGGGCCGGCCCTCCGGTGGACGCCTCGAGGACCGGCATGGCAGCCACCCAGCGCGATCGACGGAAGTGAACGGTTGTGTAGGTGGAAGCCCCCAACCCGCCGCTCGCGGGGCCAGGACTGCGGAACCGAACGTGGCCTGGCGACGTCGAGTCACCCGAACGGCTCGCCCCGGGTGCGGCACCCAGGCCGGGGCGAGGAGCTGGGCGGGTGGTGGGCAGGTGCAGTGGCGGGAGCGCTCAGGGGTGCGGGGGCAGCACCGCGGAGGTGAGGGCGGCGCGGATGCCGGCGACCACCTCGTCGATCGCGCCCCGCCCGGTGAAGCCGGCCGCGAACCGGTGCCCGCCGCCGCCGAGCCCCACGGCCACCCGACTCACGTCCACCGCGCCCTTGCTGCGCAGCGAGACGGCCCACTCGGCCGGCCCGGACTGCTTGACCACGCAGCTCACGTCCGCCTCGGCGGTGCAGCGGACCGAGTCGATGAGCGCCTCCAGCACGTACGCCGGCTGGTCGTGACGGGCCAGGTCGTCGTGGGTCGCGTACGTCCAGACCAGGCCGTGCCCGGCGGCGGCCGACGGTTCGAGCGTGGCCCGGCCGAGCACCTCGCCGAAGAGGCGGACGGCGCCGAACGGGCGGGTGTCGAAGACCCGCCGGGAGATGTCGCCGGGCCGGATGCCGGTGGCCAGCAGGCGCGCGGCCATCTCGTGCACGGCCGAGGTGGTCGCCTCGAAGCGGAACGAGCCGGTGTCGGTGGTCAGCGCCACGTAGAGGCCGGTCGCCATCGCGGCGTCCAGCGTCACCCCGAGCCGGTCGAGCAGCCCCAGCGCCACCACGGAGGTCGCCGCCGCGTGCGGGTCGACCAGGTTGACGGCGCCGAAACCGGTGTTCGAGGCGTGATGGTCCAGCACCAGCGACGTGCCGGCCGCGGCCAGCCGATCCGCCAGGTCACCCAACCGGGACTCGCTGGCCGCGTCGAAGCAGACCACCAGATCCGGTGCCGGGTACGCGTCATCCTGCGACACCAGCAATTCGACGCCGGGCAGCCAGCGGAACGGCTCGGGCACACCCGGTGGCCCGGGGAAGGTCGCCTGGAGTTGACGTACGCCGAGCCGGCGCAGGCCCAGCGCGAAGCCGAGCATGCTGCCGAGCGCGTCCCCGTCCGGGTTCACGTGGCAGATCAGCAGCACCCGAGCGTCGGCGTGGAGGTCGCGTACCGCCGCGACGGCGGCCGCCCAGTCGGCGTCGGTGGGACCGCCCACCGCCGCGCCGTCCGGCCCGGCGGCAGTCGAGCCGACCCGGCTCGCGGCTGGCACGCCGGACCCGGCGACCCCGCTCACCGCCGGTCGCCGGCGCGCGGCTCGTCGTCCGCCGGCGCGTCCTCGCCCTCCGCCGGCGCGTCCTCGTCCTCCACCCGGTACGGCTGGGCGTCGCCCGCGTACGCGGCGCCGGCGGCCAGGCGCTGCACCTCGGCGTCGGCGGACCGGGCGGCGGTGAGCAGGTCGTCGATGTGCTTGACCTGGTTCTGCACGTCGTCGAGGACGAAGGTCAGCGTCGGCGAGTGCCGCAGCCCGAGCGCCTTGCCGACCGTGCTGCGCAGCATGCCTCTGGCGCTCTCCAGCGCGGCGGCCGTGCTCGCCTGGGCCGCCGCGTCGCCGAGCACCGTGTAGAAGACGGTGGCGTCGCGCAGGTCCGCGGTGATCCGGGCGTCCGTGATCGTGATCATGCCGAGCCGGGGGTCCTTGATCTGGCTCCGCACCACCGACGCGACGAGTTCACGGACGCGCTCCGCGTGCCGGCGTACCTTGGCCGGATCAGACATGTCCCCCACCTCCACGTTCGCTGTTCCTACGGCCCCGGCGCGGGTGACGCCGCGACCCGCGGTAGCCGCCCTTCACCGGGCCGACCGCCCAACGTCCGAGAACATTACCCGCGCCCCGCCGGGCGTCGCGCGGCGCGGCCGGACCACCGCGCGACGCGCCGACCGGGTCAGTCGTCCGCGCCGTGCAGACGGCGGCGCACCGACAGCAGTTCGGTCTCCGGGCGGGCGGCGACCATCCGCTCGCAGGAGTCGAGCACCTCACGGACATGGACGGCCTCGGCGGCCACCACGGCCACCCCGATCTCGGCCCGGCCGTGCAGGTCCAGCGCACCGACCTCGGCGGCCGAGACCTCGAACTTGCGCAACGCGGCGACGATCGGCCGGACGTAGGACCGCTTGGCCTTCAGGGAGCGGGAGTCGCCCGGGAGCAACAGGTCGAACAACGCGGTTCCGGTATACACGGCGAGCAACGGTACGCGCCGCACGGAACCGCGGCACCCGATTACGGCCTGACCGCGACCAGCACGTCCCGCTCGATGGCCTGGTCGACCCGGTGCGCGAGGTCGCGCCAGCCGGGCCCGTCGACCACGCGCAGGCCGGCGGCGGTCAGCACCGCCTCCGCCTCGCCGCGCGGCGCCACGTGCGTGTTCCAGGACAGCCCCAGCGCCCCGCCCGGGCGCAGCAGCTCACACCACACCGGTACGGCGGCGGTGAGCAGCTCCAGCGGGCTGCGGGACAGGCCCGCAGCGGTGCGGCTGCCGTGCGCCACCCCGTACGGGGCGTCGGTGACGATCACGTCGGCGCACCGGGCGCGCAGCACCTCACGGGCCCGGGTGGTGTCGGTGTTGAGCACCACGACCCGCTGGGTGACGCCCGCCCGGTGCGCGTCCCGGGACGGCGCGAGCACCGCCTCGAACCGGCGGGCGACAAGCTTGCGGTCCCGGCGCACCGACGTGGTCTCCGCCGTGTGCTTGAGCCGCTTGCGGCGCAGCCAGGTCCGCAGGAACGCCGTGTACGCCTCCACGTCCTGGCTGTCGCGCTCGACGCCGATGCCGTCGTGGCCGTACATGAGCGCCTGGTTGAGGGTGGTGCCCCGGCCGCAGAGCGGGTCCAGCACCACGAGCCCGCCGTCGAGCATCCGGGGCGCGGCGGCCGAGGCGAGCAGCGTGACGTTGAGCAGCAGCCGGGTGAACTGCTCGTTTGTCTTCCCGGCGTACTTGGGGATGGTGATCAGATCCGAGTCGTAGTGGGCCAGTGGGTGCAGTGGCACCGGCCGGAGCAGGTCGTCGCCGACCCGCTCGAAGAGCGCGTACGCCGCCGACAGGTTCGCCAGGTGTGCCAGGTCACGAGCGCCGAGGCCGGGAGCGGGCGCGGTGAAGGTGAGGTAGTCCACCCCACCGATCCTGGTGACCTCCGCGTCGGTGGGCACCGCGTCGAGCACGCCCGAGCCGGCGAACACGGCCAGTTCGGCGCGGGCCAGCCGGGCCGCCGCGTCGGCGTAGACGCGGTTGGCGGAGGGGGCGAGGAGCAGCGCGTACCCGATCACGCCGGAGATTGTCGCAGCCTGCGGAAACGGCGACGGCCGGGACCCGAAGGCCCCGGCCGTCGACGGTTGTGCACACCGCTCAGCCGCGCGGCTTCTCCCGCATCTCGAAGGTCTCGATGACGTCGCCGACCTGGACGTTGTTGTAACCGCCCAGCGTCAGACCACACTCGAAGCCTTCGCGAACCTCGGTCGCGTCGTCCTTGAACCGCTTCAGCGAGCTGATCGTGAGATTGTCCGCCACGACCGCCCCGTCCCGCAGCAGCCGCGCCTTGGCGTTGCGGCGGATGAGACCGGACCGGACGATACAGCCGGAGATGTTGCCGATCTTGGACGAGCGGAAGACGTCGCGGATCTCCGCGGTGCCCAGCTCGACCTCCTCGTACTCCGGCTTGAGCAGACCCTTGAGCGCGGCGTCGATTTCCTCGATGGCCTGGTAGATGACCGTGTAGTACCGGATCTCCACGCCCTCGCGGTCGGCGATCTCGCGGACCTTGTTGGCGGCCCGCACGTTGAAGCCGATGATCGTGACCGCCTCGGACGAGGCGCTCGCGAGCATGACGTCGCTCTCGGTGATCGCACCCACGCCCCGGTGGATGATCCGAAGCTGGACCTCCTCCGGGATGTCGAGGTTGAACAGCGCGTCCTCGAGCGCCTCCACGGAACCGGAGACGTCGCCCTTGAGCACCAGGTTGAGCGAGGTCTTCTCGCCCTCCTTGAGCTGCTCCATGAGCGTCTCGAGGGTGGCCCGGCCGCGGGAGTTGGCGAACGAGGCCGCCCGCCGCCGTGCCTGCCGCTGCTCGGCGATCTGCCGCACGGTGCGGTCGTCCTCAGCGGCCAGGAAGGTGTCACCCGCACCCGGCACCGTGGTCAGACCCAGCACCATGACCGGACGCGCCGGCCCGGCCTCGTCGACCGGCTTGCCGTTCTCGTCCAGCATGGCCCGGACCCGGCCGTGCGCCCCACCGGCGACGATGGAGTCACCCGCCCGGAGCGTGCCCTTCTGCACCAGCACGGTCGCCACCGCGCCCCGACCCTTGTCCAGGTGCGCCTCGATGGCCACACCCTGGGCCGGCCCGTCGACCGGAGCGGTCAGCTCCAGCGAAGCGTCGGCGGTCAGCAGGACGGCCTCCAGCAGCTCGTCGATGCCGGTGCCGGGCTTCGCCGCCACGTTGACGAACATGGTGTCGCCGCCGTACTCCTCGGCGACCAGGCCGTACTCGGTCAGCTGCTGGCGGACCTTGTCCGGGTTCGCCTCCGGCTTGTCGACCTTGTTGACCGCGACCACGATCGGCACGTCCGCCGCCTTGGCGTGGTTGAGCGCCTCGATGGTCTGCGGCATCACGCCGTCGTCGGCCGCCACCACCAGGATCACGATGTCCGTCACCTGGGCACCACGGGCACGCATGGCGGTGAACGCCTCGTGACCCGGGGTGTCGATGAACGTCACCGCGCGGTCCTCGCCCTCGTGCGGGACGTGGACCTGGTAGGCGCCGATGTGCTGGGTGATGCCACCCGCCTCACCGGCCACGACGTTCGCCTTGCGGATCGCGTCGAGCAGCTTGGTCTTACCGTGGTCGACGTGACCCATCACGGTCACCACCGGCGCACGGCTGACCAGGCGGTCGGCCGCGACCTCGGCGTCGAGGTCGATGTTGAACTGCGCGAGCAGTTCGCGGTCCTCGTCCTCCGGGCTGACGATCTGCACGTCGAAACCGAGGTGCTCGCCCAGCAGCAGCAGGGTCTCGTCGGAGCACGACTGCGTCGCCGTCACCATCTCGCCCAGGTTGAACATCTCCTGGACCAGCGAACCCGGGTTGGCGTTGATCTTGTCGGCGAAGTCGGACAGCGAAGCGCCACGGGACAGCCGGACGACCTGACCCTGACCACGGGGAGCACCCGAGGACATGGTCGGGGCCGACAGGTTGTCGAACTCCTGTCTGCGCTGCTTCTTGGACTTGCGGCCACGGGTCGGCCGACCACCCGGACGCCCGAAGGCACCCGCGGCGCCGCCGCCACGGCCACGACCACCGCCACCCGGACGACCACCGCCGCCACCCGGACGGAAACCACCGCCGGGGGCACCGCCACCGCCACCGGGACCGCCGCGGTAGCCACCGCCACCGCCGCCCCCACCGGGACCGCCGCGGTAGCCACCGCCACCGCCACCGCCACCGGGACCGCCGCGGTAGCCGCCGCCACCGCCACCGGGGCGACCCGCGCCGCCACCGGGGCCGCCACGACCGCCACCGGGGCCGCCGGGGCGACCCGTGGTCGGGCGCTGGCTCGGCATCGACGCCGGGCTGGGCCGCGGCGGCATGGACGCCGGGCTGGGCCGCGGCGGCATGCCGGCCGGGCTGGGACGGGGACCGCCCCCACCGGCGGCCGGGGGCCGCTGCTGCTGGCCACCCTGAATGCCGAACGGGTTGTTGCCGGCACCGCGCGCCGGCGGACGACCGCCGGGACGGGCGCCCGGGCCCTGACCCGGGCCACCGGGACGAGCGGCCGGGGAACCCGGACGCGCCGGCATGGCGTTCGGGCCGGGACGCGGGCCGGGACGGGGACCGCCCTCGGCCGGAGGCTCCCGGCGAACGGGCTCGCGCTGCTGCTGGCGGGCGGCCTGGGCGGCCTTGACCGCGGCCTCCTGCTCAGCCTTCAACGCGGCGGCACGCGCTTCCGCAGCCGCCACTTCGATGTCGTGCGCGCTCGCCGGCTTGGCGACCGGGGTCGCCGGCTGCGGCGGGCCGGGGACCGGGCCCTTGGGCTTCGGTCCAGGGGTCGGCGCGGCCGGACGCCGAGGCGGCATCGGTCGGGCCGAGACCCGGGGGGCACCCGGGGTCGGGGTGGGCGTCGGGGTCGGTGCCGGGCCGCTGGACGCGGCCGCCGGCGGTGCGGCGGGCGCCGGCGAACCGGCGGACGCCACGAACGCGTTCCGCAACCGTCGGGCGACAGGCGCCTCGACGGTGCTGGAGGCGGACTTCACGAACTCGCCCATCTCCTTGAGCTTGGCGAGAACGGTCTTACTTTCGACCCCGAGCTCCTTGGCGAGCTCGTGTACGCGGGCCTTTCCTGCCACTGCACTCCTCACTCCGAGGTCGTGCGGGCAGCACCCGCAACAACCTCACTCGTGCACTTGAAGCCTGGTCATTTCTGCGACTTCATCGTGTGCTCATGTCGGTCGTCCTACCTTGCTAGCGACCCTCGACCGGTCGGGTTGACCGGTCGTCGGGGGTTGCGCGTCGACGTGCTCGGCAAGCGCGCCGTGGTCGGGGACCCCGGCGACGCGCAGTGCCCGCCCGAAGGCGCGGCGCCGCACCGCCTGCGCGAAGCAGGCCGGATTGGGGTGCATGTTCGCCCCCCGACCCGGCAGTCTGCGGGCCGGATCGGGCCGGAGGCTGGTCTGACCAGCCCCGTCACCGATCGCGACGACCCGCAACAGCTCGCTGGCCGGCGCGCGTTTCCGGCAGCCCACACAGGTGCGCTCCGGCAGCGCGCGTCGTGCCACTGAAGAAGTCTACCCCTAGCTGCTCGAGATCGCGCCGCCTGGCTCCGGTACGTGATCAGCTCCGCCCCGCCCGCCGGGGCCGGGCTGCTCCGCGTCGGAGCGGATGTCGATCCGCCAACCGGTCAGACGGGCCGCGAGGCGGGCGTTCTGCCCCTCCCGACCGATCGCGAGCGAGAGCTGGAAGTCCGGGACGGTGACCCGGGCGGCGCGGCTGGCCAGGTCGACCACCTCGACCCGCAGGGCCTTGGCCGGCGAGAGCGCGTTGCCGACGAAGGTGGCCGGGTCGTCCGACCAGTCGATGATGTCGATCTTCTCGCCGTGCAGCTCGCTCATCACCGCGCGGACCCGCTGCCCCATCGGGCCGATGCAGGCGCCCTTGGCGTTGACGCCGGAGGCGGTGGAGCGTACGGCGATCTTGGTGCGGTGACCTGCCTCACGCGCGATCGCGCCGATCTCCACCGTGCCGTCGGCGATCTCCGGCACCTCCAGTGCGAAGAGCTTCTTCACCAGCGCGGGGTGCGACCGGGACAGCGTGATCTGCGGGCCGCGCATGCCCTTGGCCACGTGCACGACCACGCAGCGGATCCGCTCGCCGTGCTCGTACCGCTCGCCGGGGACCTGCTCGGACTGGGGCAGCACACCCTCCAGCTTGCCCAGGTCGACGCTGACGATGCCCTTCTCCCGGCGGGTCTCGTGCGCCTGCACCACGCCGGTGACCAGGTCGCCGTCGCGGCCGACGTACTCGCCGAAGTGCACCTCGTCGGTGGCCTCCCGCAGCCGCTGGAGGATCACCTGCTTGGCGGTCATGGCGGCGATCCGGCCGAAGTCGTGCGGGGTGTCGTCCCACTCCCGCGTCACCGTGCCGTCGTCGTCCAGCTCCTGGGCGTAGACCGAGGCGGCGCCGCTCTTGCGGTCGATCTCCACCCGGGCGTGCGGCTCGGCGCCGTCGGTGTGCCGGTAGGCGGTCAGCAGCGCGGTCTCGATCGCCGCGAGGATCGTGTCGAACGGGATCTCCCGCTCGCGCTCCAGGGCGCGCAGCGCCGCGAGGTCGATGTTCACCTCTCCTCGTCCTCCAGATCTTCGTCGTCGATGTCGGTGTCGTCACCGAGATCGGAGTCGGCCAGGTCGTCCAGGCGGTTGAACTCCACCTGGACCCGGCCGGGTCCGAGTTCGGGGTAGGGGTGCGCGGCCGGCCCGGCGTCGGTCTCCAGCGTCACGCGCTCGTCGTCGGCGGCCGTGATCCGGCCGGTGAGCAGACGGTCCCCGGCGTCGCCGCGCACGGTGACCTTGACCAGCCGGCCGACGTTGCGCCGCCAGTGCCGGGGCAGGGTGAGCGGGCGGTCCACGCCGGGCGAGCTGACCTCGAGCTGGTATTCACCGGCGACGATGTCGCCGGCCGCCTCCTCGGCGGCGTCCAGCGCCGCGGAGACCGCCCGGGAGACGTCCGCGACGGCGTCCAGGCTGATGCCGCCGTCGGCGGCCACGATCACCCGGACCACGTGCCGGCGACCGGCGCGGGAGACGGAGAGGTCCTCCAGGTCGTAGCCGGCGGCGGTGACCACCGGCTCGATCACCTCGCGCAGCCGGGTCCGGCGGGCGGCGAGATCGCCGCGGGGTGCGCCACCGCGGTCCGCGCCGCGAGAGCCGTCGGACCGGCGGGGCCGCCCGGCGGGCCCGGACGGCCGGGTGGCACGGCCACGCTGCGTCATTCCGCGCACCTCTCTGCTGTTGCCACGGCCCGTCGAGCCGTGTTGTCCGCCGCCGGCGCCGGCGGTCGACCCGCCAAGCCGGCACGCCACCGGGGCGTCCGCGCCCGGTGGCTGCGCAGAGCGTAACGCCTGCCTCGGACGGCAGCCCCGGCGGCGCACCGACGACCCTGCCCCACCGGGTGGCGGTGATGGTGTTGACTTGTCCGGTGGGGACCGGCAGAACACCATCCGACCAGGGCTGCGCGGGGCACTCCCGGCGTCGCCTGCTGCGCGCCGGAGCGCTCCTGGCGCTCGGTGGCGTGGCCGCGCCGCTGACTGGTTGTGATCTTCTCGACCGTGACGACGAGCCACCGCCGCCGGACGCGCTGGAGCCGTTGGTGGCCGAGGCGCTGGCGCTTGAGGCCCGCTACCGGGCCGCGGCGACCGCCGCGCCGACGCTCGCCACCCGGCTGACCCCGATCGCCGACGCGCACCGGGCGCACGCCGAGGAGCTGCGCCGGGTGATCGGCCGGCCGGCGCCCTCCGGCACGCCCACGGCCGACCCGACGGGCACGCCGGCCGCCGACCCGGACGAGGTGCTGACCGACCTGCGCCGGGCCGAGCAGCAGGCCCGGACCAACGCCGCAAAGGCGTGCGCCGCCGCGCCGGCCGAGCGGGCCGCGCTCCTCGGCTCGGTCGCCGCCGCCCGGGCCACCCACGCCGAGGCGCTGGCATGAGCGAACGC